>NZ_REHO01000022.1:0-2400 GCF_003692935.1 Lactobacillus sp. ESL0260 | reverse complement strand
TAGTTAGTTGATGTAGACCCGAAACCAAGTGACCTACCCATGACCAGGTTGAAGGTGCGGTAAAGCGCACTGGAGGACCGAACCCACGTAAGTTAAAAATTGCGGGGATGAGTTGTGGGTAGCGGTGAAATTCCAAACGAACTTGGAGATAGCTGGTTCTCTCCGAAATAGCTTTAGGGCTAGCCTGGTGCTAGAAAGATCATGGAGGTAGAGCTCTGTTTGGACGAAGGGCCCGTCAGGGGTTACTGAATTCAGATAAACTGCGAATTCCATAGATCAAGGCACTGGAGTCAGACTGCGAGTGATAAGATCCGTAGTCGAAAGGGAAACAGCCCAGATCACCAGTTAAGGTCCCCAAATCTATGCTAAGTGGAAAAGGATGTGGAGTTGCGTAGACAACTAGGATGTTGGCTCAGAAGCAGCCATCATTAAAAGAGTGCGTAATAGCTCACTAGTCGAGTGACGCTGCGCCGAAAATTTACCGGGGCTAAGCATAGTACCGAAACTGTGGATGTGCAGTAATGCACGTGGTAGGAGAGCGTTCTAAATGCGGCGAAGTTTAACTGCGAAGATAAATGGAGCGTTTAGAAGTGAGAATGCCGGTATGAGTAGCGCAAGATAGGTGAGAATCCTATCCGCCGAAAGACTAAGGTTTCCTGGGGCAGGCTCGTCCGCCCAGGGTAAGTCGGGACCTAAGGCAAGGCCGAAAGGCGTAGTCGATGGAGAACAGGTAGAGATTCCTGTACTGCTTATCTTCGTTAACAGCGAAGGAGGGACGCAGGAGGCAAAGAACGCATGGCGCTGGAAGCCATGTTTAAGCGTCAAGTGTGGTAATGAGTCAAATGCTTGTTACTGGTAAGCACAAGGCGTGATGAGGAGCGAAATTAGAGTAGCGAAGGTTCAAGCGTCACACTGCCAAGAAAAGCTTCTAGTGAGAAGATAGGTACCCGTACCGCAAACCGACACAGGTAGTCGAGTGGAGCACACTCAGGTGAGCGAGAGAACTCTCGTTAAGGAACTCGGCAAAATCGCCCCGTAACTTCGGGAGAAGGGGTGCTGGTGTAAAAGCCAGCCGCAGTGAATAGGCCCAAACAACTGTTTATCAAAAACACAGGTCTCTGCTAAGTCGTAAGACGACGTATAGGGGCTGACACCTGCCCGGTGCTGGAAGGTTAAGGAGAGCTGTTAGCGCAAGCGAAGCAGCGAACTGAAGCCCCAGTAAACGGCGGCCGTAACTATAACGGTCCTAAGGTAGCGAAATTCCTTGTCGGGTAAGTTCCGACCTGCACGAAAGGTGTAATGATTTGGGCACTGTCTCAACGAGAGACTCGGTGAAATTATAATACCCGTGAAGATGCGGGTTACCCGCGACAGGACGGAAAGACCCCATGGAGCTTTACTGCAATTTGATATTGGGCAGCTGTTAAACATGTACAGGATAGGTAGGAGCCGGAGAAGATAGCACGCCAGTGTTATCAGAGGCAATGTTGGGATACTACCCTTGTTTGATGGCTGCTCTAACCAGGGCCTCTAAGCGAGGCATGGGACAGTGTCAGACGGGCAGTTTGACTGGGGCGGTCGCCTCCTAAAGTGTAACGGAGGCGCCCAAAGGTTCCCTCAGAATGGTTGGAAATCATTCACAGAGTGCAAAGGTATAAGGGAGCTTGACTGCGAGAGCGACAACTCGAGCAGGGACGAAAGTCGGGCTTAGTGATCTGGTGGTACCGTATGGAAGGGCCATCACTCAACGGATAAAAGCTACCCTGGGGATAACAGGCTTATCTCCCCCAAGAGTTCACATCGACGGGGAGGTTTGGCACCTCGATGTCGGCTCGTCGCATCCTGGGGCTGAAGTCGGTCCCAAGGGTTGGGCTGTTCGCCCATTAAAGCGGCACGCGAGCTGGGTTCAGAACGTCGTGAGACAGTTCGGTCCCTATCCGTCGTGGGCGTAGGAAATTTGCGAGGAGCTGTCCTTAGTACGAGAGGACCGGGATGGACATACCGCTGGTGTACCAGTTGTCTTGCCAAAGGCATCGCTGGGTAGCTAAGTATGGCCGGGATAAGCGCTGAAAGCATCTAAGTGCGAAGCCCCCCTCAAGATGAGATTTCCCATACGTAAGTAGTAAGACACCTCAAAGACTAAGAGGTAGATAGGCTGGGAGTGGAAGAGCCGTGAGGCTTGGAGCGGACCAGTACTAATCAGTCGAGGACTTGACCAAAGCTTGAAGGCAATTAAGGTTTTTTTAGCGGATTATATTTAGTTTTGAGTGTAAAAGCTCACAAGGAAAAAAGTACGGTGGCAAGAGCAAGAAGGAAACACCTGTAACCATGCCGAACACAGCAGTTAAGCTTCTTCACGCCGAGAGTAGTTGGTGGGAGACTGCCTGCGAGGGTAGGACG
>NZ_REHO01000021.1:0-6914 GCF_003692935.1 Lactobacillus sp. ESL0260 | reverse complement strand
TTACGTTTACTGGTTCAATCATATTAGAAGATCAAACAAACTAAAATACACGACCCCGATCAAATATCGAAATCGTGCATTGAGTCTTGCGTAATATTAAAATGTCTAACTTTTTAGTTGCACTTCATTATCAAAGTATTTTGCAGCAATATAATATTGCAATCTTGACTAACTGTCAAATACCGATCTACAATTTAGTTAGTGCCAAATTTTTGTGGATAATAAGCTTTCAGCCCTTACCTGCTGCTGTTTATAGTTTTCATTTTTAAATTATTTGCTCAGATAGCTTTAATATCTGCCCGCTATTAATAATTCCCTAATCCAGTAACGTGTCTTAACTGCTTCCGTAAAAATTTGCTTGGGACTGCTCATAATATACGAAATTTTCTTTACCTTAAAGCAAAAAAGCAAAGCACTGATAAGCAATAGTTTGCGTATTTAAAATATACTTACCTTTGTTGTCTTTTCTGGGTTTATCAATATTGTCTAGCTGTCCAATTATTTAATATAGCCCAAATCTATTAATTATGCATACTCTCAAATATTTACTTATCAGTTATTGTGTCCTGACACATGAACTTGTTGGTTATTAATTTTTGATCTAAAATAAAAAGTTAGCTTGACAATCACTTATTTCATATAACTGACTTCCTTGTTAATGCACTTTTTCAACACATGGACCCTAAGTGTCCAATACTTTTCAAACAGATTTAAGCAAGGAAATAACGAAGCTGCCAATTTTTATAACGACGTTAATTACTATTAGGATAAAGCGTAAAAAATGCTTACAACTCAAACCCACTTTAGCACAAAACAAAAGTGGTAAAGGCAAAATTGAGCTAGCCTCATCTCCATCACTAACGTTAGAATGTTTATATATAAAAAATCATAATGAGACTAGTGTGCAAGAGAACCGTTTAACTGGTAAAGACCACACTGCTATCAAAACCTAATCAATAACCTAAGTGTGAAACTTGTGTTAACTATCATCAAAAAAATTTATACTTAATTCTTGACATACTTCATATTTTTACTTTTGATTTTCACTGTACTTAACAATTTAATCTTAAAGTTTTATTTTCAAGTACATAGTGTGTAAAATGTGCATGTTTAAATTCAATATCGTCATAATAATGAGCAACCTCAATCACTGTACAATCTAAATTTTGAATAATTTTATTTATTTTGTCCGACATTTTTGGATCTAAACTAGAAGTTGCTTCATCAATTAAAATAATTTTTTTATTAAAAAGAAGAGCTCTAGCAATTTCGATTCGCTGCCGTTGTCCACCAGATAAGTTTTTCCCACTTTCACCATAATATCTATTTAAAGCATCGTTACCTAGTTCATTAATCAATCCTACTTTTTCAAGAACAAATAAACAATCTTTAGTTGAGAAATCCTCGCCTAAAGTTAGATTAAAACGCAAAGTATCATTAAATAAGTTGGGATTTTGTCTTATATAAGCAATCCTACCAGATTCGAGAATATTGTTTATTTTACTATTCTTTTCCCTCAAATAAATTTTTCCGCTACTTGGTTTAATAGAACCCTGAATCAAATTAAGTATTGTCGATTTACCAACACCAGAAGCTCCTGTAATCAAAATTTTTTCTCCAAAAGTAATATTTAAATTCAAATTATTGATAATCTGTTTACCATTTGAGTACGTAAAATAAACATTTTCAAAACAAATTTTTGGCTTAATATCTTTCGATATTTTTTTAGGAGCTTTAAATTCAATCATATGTTCACTATAAGATTTTCGAATTTCTTGAGTAGTTTTTATCTTACTAAGATACTCTGAAACTGTTCCTAATGGACCTACGACTCTGTCACTAGCCATAAAAATACCAATCAAAGCTGCAGAAGATATCTTTCTTTGAATAACTAAAAGCAAGCCAATACCAATAGGTAAAATATAACTAACAACTGAAAGAATTGAAGCGACAAAAAAAGTAACAGCTTGCCAGTTATTCATAAGTAAATAAGAATTTTCGGATTCATTTAAATACTTATCTGTATCATTGTACATATACTTTTCAGCTAAATAAGTTTTGATAGTATTGGCTCCATTAAATAAATCAGTTACCTTACTTAAAAATCTACTACTATCTTTCTGCCACTTTGAAGAAGTGGCAGTTAATTTTTTACCAAAAATCTTTGGAGTTATCATAGGTAATAAAGAAAATAAAATAAACAAAATTCCAATAGGTATGCTTAAACTTAAAATATAAATTCCAGAGATTAATGCCATTAACAAAGACGCAAATACTTCAAACATCAGACTAAAGTAATCTGTTTCAACCAATTTAAAATCATTAAATATTTTTGAGACATTATCCGCAGTATCACTACTAAAAGTTGAAGTATTAATTTGCCCATAAATAAAATTACTTTTGAGCTTTACATTAAGCTTTTTTATTGCTAAATTTATTAACATTTTTCTTAAAGTCATTGAAAAATACACAATAGCCATTGCTGAAAAGCTTTTGACAGCATAAAACATTACTTCTAAAAATGTTGAGTTATGATTAAAATTTGCTATAGAAGAAAGTACCTGTGCCAAAACTACTCCATCAAATGATGAAATAATTGTTGTTATTATTATTGAAAATACGAGCCAATTAGGTAACCATCTAATTATGTTTTTTATTTTCATTTTTATCACCGTTGTATATTAAATTAATATATAATACTTAATTGATTGATATTCTATTTTTGGAAAACAAATACCAATACCACCACTTTTCAGGAGTCTTAACTATTATACTGTTTATCAGTCTGTGAATATTATTATTAATCTGTCCTACTGTCATATCTTTTATATTTATCTTGGAATAAAATCTTAATTCATAATGAGGAAAATCATCTATTCTTGTAAAAGTAACTGGTTGTATATTTGAATTATTTCGTTTAGCTAAGGCTGCTAATCCGTACGCTACGGGAAAGAAATTATCTAAATACTTAGTACGATACTTGGGTTTAGGACCTAATGTATATTCTGGAAATTCAAGTATATTTTTTGAATTTTTTAATAAATTATCCAACTTAAAAAGAGCATTAACTGGGTTAGATGTGTCTAAAACTTCTGTTATGTACTTTTTTAAGCTCGATAACATTACATCTAAAATGGACCGCATATGCTCCCCTTCATCACCATTAGCTAATGGAACATTTTGAATTCTTAAACTCGCCAATATTATTGGTATAGAATAAAAATCTCCCCAATGTGGACTAAAAATTATCGTATTTCCTCTCTTAATATCATTTAATTTTTCTTCATTTATAATAATTAAATTATTTTTTAGAAAACACTTTGTCTGAGAAAATAAATAAACAAATATAGCATCAGTTTCTTGAAACAAAATATAGTTAGCCCATTTTTTGCTCAGTGACTCTTGGTTTTTTAAATTAGTAAACTTCATGGCTTTACTTGCAATTGTCACAAGGTCTTGAATATTTTCTTTTTTTTCGTTTATTTCAATTTGTCTAATTAAAGAAATTTCTTTCCAAATCAAATCAAGTTGATTACTTTTTTTTAATACTTGGAAAAGACGTTGATCATCTAGATCACTCAAATACATAGAAAAATCATAAATCATTCTGTTGACTCTTTTCTTATCATAGTCTTTCTTATTTGATACAAGTTCATATCAAACTCATTAAAAGAGTTTATCAATAACAAGTTATCATTATTATTAAACAATTTAAAAAACTCATTTATCTGAATAGCAGCAATAATTTTTATTATTGGCAAAAACGACATGTTCACCACAGGAGGTATAATTTCCTGATTTTTGTTTCGTCCTAGTTTTGATGTTTCAAGATAATCTTTCCACGTAAATGTTTTTTTAGGAATTACCATAGTTCCTAAAGAGGCCTCATGTCCTGAATAACCTCCACCAACAATATGTGGTACTCCCTTTTTTAAGCATTCATTTGAAACCAACAGTGATACATTTTTTATACTTGGATAATCAGCACACGAAAAAACAAAATCTGTCCCTGCAATTACTTGGTTAATATTAGTCTGATCAACTTTTAAGCTAATGTTATTTATATTTATTGCAGGATTAACAGTTTTACCAAATTTTTTAATAACATCAACCTTTGATTTATTAATATCTTTAGATGTAAAAATTGCTTGATTGGCTAGGTTTTCTGGTTCTACTTTGTCAAAATCAACTATAGTATAATTTTGAACACCTATTCTAAATAATTGCTCAAGTAAATTTGATCCTAATCCTCCACAGCCAATAACAGTTATATGCTTATTCATTAGCTTTTTTAAAAACTCATCAGTAAATTTGTTTTTATTAGGATACATATTCAAATAATTATTTTCCCTATCTAATAGTTCATAATTATTTTTCAAGGACTTATATACTATTAATCCATCGCAAAATAATTGATTACAAAAATCTTTTAGAAAATGTTTATTGATTTTTTTGAGGACAGTTTCTGATTTACCATGTGTAATATTTCAGAGTCAGTAAATTCACCCGTTAAATAAGATATAATATTAATGGCCAATTCATCTGCAGTATATGATATTTGCTTATGCTCGTTATAAATTTCAAATTCTATTTTATTTTTATTTCTATATACACCTATTCCGGGCCTTATCATTGGAATAAACATTATTCACGACCTTTCTAAATATATTTTAATATATCATATAACGTTTTTAATTAAATTGCAACTTTATTTAATTTAATTACAAATTTTTATAATATAAATTTTTAATCCTTGCCTGCTGCTATTTATAGTTTTCTTTTTTAAATTATTTGCTCAAAGGGATTTAATATCTGCCCAACATTAATGATTCCTTGATTCAATAATTTGTCTTAGCTACTTCGCCAAAGTTTGCTTGAAACTGCTCATAATACGGCAACTTCTTTACCTTAAAGTTGCGGGTATAATTTTTAAGTTCATGGCTTGATCAAGCCAGAAGAAATAATGCTTAGATTTCTTGTCTTGATAATATATTCATTTAAAAGTTAGCTACTCATATAAAGTCTGTTTAATACAAATCCACATTGCTTCAATATTGCTTTTTACGACTAGGCAGATGCTACATAAATAAATCTAATAACTTATCAAAAGTGGGATCATTAATTAACATTTTATTAGTATTACGTGATAAATTGTATATTAAAAACTGTAAGTCTTGTAATAAACTAGTCATATAGAAGAAAATCTCACTGAATATAATCTTGTTCAAATTACATTTTAATAGAAAGTTCTTTTCTGTTTTTTTATTTTCCACATAAATATTTTATACTAACTACAATTTATTATAATTTTGCTTCTTAACTAAGCTTGATATATAATATTTTAAAGATTTATTTGAATATCAAAATTTATTTAACAAGGGTAAAATAATCATGATTAAAAATAATATTTCAAAAAATCAAAATCTTATTGCCAATCAATTATCTGACTTACCAATTACTGTAACATGGCTAAAGCAAGTTGATTCTACTAACACATACGCTAAACAGCACTTTCAAGCACAACAATATCAAAGTATTATTTTAGCTGGTAGTGATGTCCAGACACATGGCTATGGCAAACAAAAACGTTATTTTATTTCTAATAGTGGTGGCGTTTATTTGTCGCTTATTGCAAAAGTGCCACACTTAACAACAAGTAATCAAGGACTTTTAACTACTGGAACTGCGTGGTGTCTTCACCAAACTATTCGCCAGCAATTTAATACCATTTCCGATATCAAATGGGTTAACGATTTACTCTTACATGGGAAAAAAATCGCTGGTATTTTGATCGAAAAGATTGCTACTCAAACAGTTATAATTGGTATTGGTTGCAACTTGTATCAGCCTAATTTAGAACAAGCGTTAGCATCTAGTACTAATGTATTAGACTATCCTCCAACCACTGAACAATTTTGCAAGTTTGTAGCCCAATTAGTTAGAAAACTCATGTCATTTATACCTAATTTTACACAAGAGCAATTTCTATATGATTACGAAAAAAACATGTCAATGCTTGGACAAAAAGTAACTGCTATAACAGGAAAGAAAGCAATTACAGGAGATGCTGTCAGACTCGACAACCAAGCAAACTTGATTCTTAATAATCATGGCCAGCTTGTAACCATTAATAGTGGTGAAGTACTTAAAATTAGACAATAATTTATTACTTTTAAGTAAGCAAAAATTAATAAATAACAAGTTTATTATCTTTTCCAATCTTCGCTTAAAGACAGCTAATGTCACAATAAAAAATAGAAATTATTGATCTTTATTCAGCAGTATTTTTCTCATGCCTTAATTATTATGTAAAATGAATTAATCTTTATGTAACTAAAGCTAAACGGACTTAAAAGCTTATATATTATTTAGTTATAATTTACTTCTGTATATTTTTATTCTATAATCTACTAATAAAGAGTAAAACTTTTAATTTAAATATTAAAAATAATTAGTATACCTATCTTTTTAAAAAGCATCGTGCAATAAATGATTTAGTTTTAGTTAAAGCACCTGTACTTATTTCTACCTTTAATTGAAACTGATAACAGTCATAATGAGGTAAGTATTGCTTTATGTAAGAGCTATATTCTTAAAGATAAAGCCAGAATAATAACATATTTACCATTACAATAATATTATAAAACTATACCATTATGAAAAAACGTTTATCTAACTTTCAATTAAGCATAGAATTACATATTATTGAAGTATGTACGAACAACGTAATTGAAATCATTGAATAATAACAAATTAAAGACCAACAATTGATCTGACCCCCCGAAATTGAAGTGCAACTAAAAAGTTAGACATTTTAATATTACGCAAGACTCAATGCACGATTTCGATATTTGATCGGGGTCGTGTATTTTAGTTTGTTTGATCTTCTAATATGATTGAACCAGTAAACGTAA
>NZ_REHO01000019.1:0-1484 GCF_003692935.1 Lactobacillus sp. ESL0260 | reverse complement strand
TGAAGCTAACCCCTAAAACTGGACGTTAGTTTTATATCGTTTTACTTAAGGCTTGATTCCGATATTGAATCGGAGTTAAGCCTTTTAGCTTGTGCCGAATTCTATCTTCATTGTAATAACTTATCCATTCTTTCATCGCCTTAACCAATTGTTTCTTAGTATCAAAGTGATGTGTAAAATAATTCATTTCAACTTTCATAATGTGAAAGAAACTTTCCATAGCTGCATTATCATGACATGTAGCTCTTCGTGACATGCTTTGAAATACTTTATGTTTTCGTAAAGCATGTCGATATGGATTAGATTGATATTGAATTCCTTGATCACTATGGATTGTCATCCGATAATTTAATAGCTTGGGTCTTGCAGTAAACACTCCCTCTAATCCTTCTAGAACATATCTTGTTGATGGACGATCGGTGATCGTATAACTAATAATTTCACCGCTGAATAAGTCCTTAAATGGCGATAAATATACACGATCACGGATAGTCATGTTCCCATATCTAAATTCACTAATATCAGTTACGACCTTTTGATATGGTCTATCAGTCTTAAACTTTTGATGGAACCGATTCTTAGCTTTCTTATTTTGTGGACCCTTTGAAGAATCATATTTACCGGCTCTCAGATTATATTTATTAGCTCCTAAATTGTTCTCACGCATTAAGCGTTGAACACGTTTATGATTAACCATTAGGTGATAAGTCATCCTCAGAGTATCAGTTACAGGCCAGTATCCATAACTGGTATGATGCTTCTTTATCATTTTGATAATTGAAACAAGTGCTTTATCACTGATCAGCTTCTTTTTTGGATGAGGATGGTACTCGAATGTACTTTTAGACAAACTTGTGTAGGGTAATATTTCTTTTAATTTAAAGCCAAATTCTTGCCTTAGTTCATTAACTATAGATCTTTCTTCGTCCGATGTCCGCGTTTCTGAACTAAGGCATCTAGTTTTTTTAGATATTCATTTTCTACATGTAATGCACGATTCTCTAAACGTAGACGTTCAAGTTCAGTTAACTCTTGAGAAGTATATTTATACTTCTTTGCTTTAATTTTCTTTTTATGCATTAATGGTCGTCCTTGCTTAATAAATAAAGCATCAACACCGCCTTCATTTAATTTTCTTTGCCAATTCGCAATAGTGGAAAGTTGTTTAATATTAAAATGATTGGCAGTAATTTGATAGCTGGCACTATGTTCTTTTCTCCAGTTTAAGACTTCTAATTTAAATTGACCACTATATCTTGTCTTAGAAAAGCTTTTTTCCAGGCCTCTGTTACCATACTGTTGATAATTATTGATCCAACCATCAATAGATTTACGTGATGTGATATGTAATTTCTCTTGAATTTCTTTTGTACTAAATCCTCTTTGATACAAATCTACTGCTTTTAATTTTGTTTTTAGTAAATATTTAGACATAAGAAAACCCCCGAATTGGAATCTTTGTCCAATTCCGGGGGTTAACTTCA
>NZ_REHO01000018.1:0-1343 GCF_003692935.1 Lactobacillus sp. ESL0260 | reverse complement strand
AGTCAGCCGTCTAAGGCAGGACAGATGATTAGGGTGAAGTCGTAACAAGGTAGCCGTAGGAGAACCTGCGGCTGGATCACCTCCTTTCTAAGGAAAAGGGAGCCGAGACGGAGAGTAGAAATACTAAAGAAGTCCGGCAAGAGCACATGAGTAGGGAAGACATTGTTTAGTTTTGAGGGTAGTACCTCAGAAAAAGGAAAAGATACGCTAGGTACGGGCCTATAGCTCAGCTGGTTAGAGCGCACGCCTGATAAGCGTGAGGTCGATGGTTCAAGTCCATTTAGGCCCATAGGCAAGTATAAGAAAAGCAGCGTGTCTAGAAAAAGACATTGGGGGCTTAGCTCAGTTGGGAGAGCACCTGCTTTGCAAGCAGGAGGTCATCGGTTCGAACCCGTTAGCCTCCATTGGATCTGCGACAGATCCAATGAGTTAGTACATTGAAAACTGAATATAATCCAAGAAAAACCGAGAAACAATCAAAAGAGAACAGATTGCTAAAGAGCGACCGAGAGAGTATCTTGAGTAAGGTCAAGTAAAGAAGGGCGCACGGTGAATGCCTAGGCACAATGAGGCGAAGAAGGACGTGACGAACCACGAAAGGCTTCGGGGAGCAGTAAGTACGCAAAGATCCGGAGATATCCGAATGGGGGAACCCAATGCATGCAGATGCATTACCAGGTGGTGAATCAATAGCCACCTGGGGCAAGACGCAGTGAACTGAAACATCTAAGTAGCTGCAGGAAGAGAAAGAAAAATCGATTTCCCTAGTAGCGGCGAGCGAAGCGGAAAGAGCCCAAACCAGATGATTTATCATTTGGGGTTGTAGGACTGCGACAAGGTAGCGCAAAGGATAGCAGAATTACCTGGGAAGGTAAGCCAGAGAGGGTGAGAGCCCCGTAAGCGAAATCCCCAGCGCGCCGAGCAGGATCCTGATTAGGTCGGGACACGAGGAATCCCGATTGAAGCAGCGAGGACCATCTCGCAAGGCTAAATACTACATTGTGACCGATAGTGAACCAGTACCGTGAGGGAAAGGTGAAAAGAACCCCGGGAGGGGAGTGAAAGAGAACCTGAAACCGTGTGCCTACAAGTAGTCAAAGCCCATTAAAGGGTGATGGCGTGCCTTTTGTAGAATGAACCGGCGAGTTACGTTAATTAGCGAGGTTAAGTCAGAAAAGACGGAGCCGGAGCGAAAGCGAGTCTGAAGAGGGCGAGGTAGTTAGTTGATGTAGACCCGAAACCAAGTGACCTACCCATGACCAGGTTGAAGGTGCGGTAAAGCGCACTGGAGGACCGAACCCACGTAAGTTAAAAATTGCGGGGATGAGTTGTGGGTAGCGGTG
>NZ_REHO01000017.1:0-4885 GCF_003692935.1 Lactobacillus sp. ESL0260 | reverse complement strand
TAGCAGCCCATTCGTTTTAAGATAAGAATATTTTTTCTTACCCTTTTTGTTATAAACACGAGTCTTATGATTTAAGGTTAGCTTGCCTTGCTCAGAATTTACATTTGACGTAGTAGTTTGAGCTTGAGCAATATTAGTCGTAGTAGCTGCTATTGATGCTATTGTCAATATTCCAGCTACTAAGCTAATAAACAATTTTTTGTTAATTTTCATTGTAATTACCCCTTTATCCTTAAATTCTAATAGCTAGTTGGTTAGTTGTCTATTAAGGGCTACCTTTACTGTACCAGGGCAACCTAGCATAATGCACATTAAAGGAAGCTAACTAGCCACTATCATATGAAATCTTTACGGTAAAGACAATCGAAATAGAATAATCGTCACTCTTACGGGTGCAAGGCTTATCACAGAGAAGGTGATAAACAAAAATCATCTTTTTACCGGTAAACAAAGAAGTGCAAGAAAGCTCGATTGCACAATACACTGGATCAAACCCAGAAAATGCTTGATCAGTCGCAACAGCTACAGCTAATAGCTGAAAAAAAAGTTGAAGAACTTAAAAAGATTTCAGATCGTCTAGCTAAAAAAGATAAAGACCACCCAAAACCCTGGTGGTCAAAATTCTTCTAAAAATGATATAATATCTGCAGCACATAAAAAGTATTACTTTGCAGAGTAATACTTTGATTTATATTTAGTCTCTAAAACATTATTCTCTTTTGAATAATGTTTTTTGTTAGCGTCATTTCCGTCTAGCTCGATCGCCAAAGACAATACCAGCTTCTAAAGAAATTTTCTACCATCTCCTTTATAGAGAACTTACTTATCTTTATAATTTTTCCCTGGTCTAAATTTTATAAATAATCCATCTGCAAATGCTTCATAAATATGATCATCTACTTTAGACCTAATCTTTAAATCTTTGCTTAACTTATTCAAAACATTTTTCCCATGTTTCTAATTAATCTAAATTGAGCCTAATAAGAATTAATTTATGTAATAAATTTTCTTACTCCTTTCTATTTACTCCTAGTTTATTACGATTTTATATAAGCATATAAAAAATGTCATATTTAACTCTTAATGGTTTAATATGACATTTAAAAATCTTATTTATTAGCAAGCATTAATTCTTCAAGCTCTTTACCATAACTGGGCATACCAGCAATTTTTATACATTTAGTTATTGTTTGTACTTCATCAAGATACTTGGAATTTTGATCATAGTGATATTTGATTATATTCTCAAAAGCTGGGGCAATAGTTTTATAGAAAAATATATCTGGTTTTGTTTTGATTTGTTGTTCACTACTAACATAAAATGCTGTTTCTTCAAATTTTTTGTTACGAATACATAAAATCATCATATTAATAATTATAGATAAAACTAACTTTTGAATATCAATGCTACTCGAGCCAATAAACTGACGTATTACTCTTTTTGAAATCAATAAATTACTATCTAAATCATAAAAACTCATAAGGTTGCAGTACAGTCTTAAACTATCAGAATTAAAATGAGAAACATCAAATGTTCTTTCTTTCAATCTATCTATAACGCCACTATCAATACTGGAAAGATTTTTGTTAATTATTGCAATAAAGATATCAATTATATCTAATTTATCTTCTTTATTTGGAAAATCACTTTCTGCAACAAAATTTCGTATTTGCTGCAGATCATGCACAGAATTTTGATAATACGCTTCATTAACCATTCTATCAATCTCTAGGTTCTCGTCATGTACGGTCTTCGCCTGGTGGTTTAACTTACCAAAAAAATCAGTTAATGAAATTTTGTTAACGTTTAATAGTTCAATTAAATTATCTGCTGAAATGCTGCTTAAATTTTTTTCAACTTTTGCATAAAATGACGGGCTTACCACATCATTAACCCATTGTTTTTGTGTTTTCCTTTGCTGAATGCGACAGTCTTTTAGTAATTCACCAATTGTCATTTTAATTTCCTCAACTATTTGATTAACTATCAAATATTAAACTTTTTGATTTTATTATAATCAAAAAATATAAAAGTATCATAAAATTAAAAATAAAAATTATATAATACTGAGGTAAAAATTGGTTATTACATTCTGTCAATGTCTAATGTCTTATTTTATGTTATTTAATATCGCAACCAAGTAAGTACTCTTAGAACCTTTTACAACTTATTTTTTATCGTCAAATTGGTATTGATTAAAATCAACAACTACATCATACTTTTGCAGTTCTTCTGGATCGTAATGATGAATAACTTCAACAAAAGTAAAGTTTGAATCAAAAATATATTGGTGAATTGCCTTTGATGAAGTTTTATCAAGTGAAGCATTAATTTCATCCAGTAATAAAATTGGTCGATTGGCTAAAATAGCCCGTGCCACCTCAATTCTGGACAATTGGCCACCAGATAGTTGATCTGCATTGTCACCTAATTGATAATCAAATCCCTTTTCTTTAATTAATTGTCCTAACTGTAGTCCTTGACATACCTCAAGAACTTTTTCTTTAGCTATATTGGCTCCTAGAGTTAGATTAAACCAAAGCGTATCAGAAAAAATAACTGCACTCTGGCTGGAATAGGCAAACAACTTAGTAAACGATCCTGCCGCTACTTCGTTATGATCAAGTATAATTTTTTTAGATTTACCATACTTACCATACATTAGAAACTGTAACATCGTAGATTTCCCTGATCCTGAGGGTCCGATGACCGCAACTTTTTGGCCAGACTTAATATCAAGATTAATATGTTGTGCTAATACCTTATCCTGACGCATTAAATCTAGGTCTTGCACTTGTAGTTCATTAAATGTAGGATTGTTGGTTTGTTCACGCTCCACATTATCTGCTTTTTGTATATATTGCTTTATCTTTCGCACAATTGGCTTTGTAGTAGACAAATTATTTCGTTCTTGCAAAATTTGTAAAATTGGATTTACAAATGAATTAGATAATTGCGTTATTGCAAAAAGAGCACCTAAAGTAGTTTGACCTTTAATTACTAATGCAATACCAATTGCAAACGGCAATAAATAAGTACCCATAATTGCAATTGCATTAAGAAAAGCACTGGTATTAGTATTAAGCACATTCATCTTGGCTAATTTTTCTTCTAATTGGTTAACTTTATACTGATTTTGTTTAACTGCATTATCCTGCTTATCATATAAATTAAAGGTAGCAGTACCAGATAACAAATTTTTAGTTTGATTAACATATTTATCATTAGCATTTGTCCAAGCTTCTGCAGCATTTTGAATAGGCTTTTGGAAAAAGGTGGAAACAATTGTTGGTATAACCGAACCAATAAAGAATATTATTGTAAGCTGCCAATTTAGATACAAAGCGAATGCCATAGCAAATACGACAGTGTATGAATAAATCAAAATTCCTATTTCAGCATCATAGCGATTTGTTTCCAAAAGTTTAAAATCATTAGTTAAGAAACCTAAATTAGAAGCATCTTCTTGCTCATCCGAGAGCATACCCCTCATCACTTTAAGCCTTAACTTAGTATTGACCTGCTTAGCAGCGTCTGCTTTAAGATAATCAAAAATTAATGTGGCGATTAAAATTAAGATCAATAACAAAATGTTTTTACCAAAAAAGATTGGAATAGCTGCAAAATTTTTAGCCGTTGCCAAATTAATTAACGAACCAACAATGTATGCTGTAACAATATTCTGCATACTGGAAATTAATCCAAAAATATTTAAACAAAAAAACTTAAAGTGCGAATAGTATTTATAAACCATGATTTTCTTTTCCTTTCAAAAAACCTTCGTTATTTATATAAATAATATAATTGCCTTTTTATTTTTATTAATAAAACTGTCATATTTGACGCAAATAAGGTGGATATGACAAATCCAAAAGCTAACAGAATTTATTTCCTATCGACTTTCACCTATGCCAAAATAACTCAACATAGTGTATTAATTGAAGTAGCGCTAAAGTCAAGTGGCTAGCAACTTTAAAAGGTTCATAAAAAATAAAGTAGTAATCAAAAAGAGGTAGGACAAAAGCCCACCTCTTTCTGATTACTACTTAAATAACCGAAGCATCTTTTCGATTAAATTGGCTAATTTATCAAAATCTTGTCCTAGCTTGCGCAATGCAGGCGTTAGACTGGTTAGTAGTAAACACTTCAGAAGAAATAAAAGTACAATCCTTCCCATGCTATCACCTTTTTTCGGGGAGGATCGAAAGTCGTACTTCACTATTCTATCATGTGTTCTTGTGCTATAATTTCAGTAGGAGAAATAAAGTGCGATCTTCGCATGCAAAAGAGGCGTACTAGACGTCTAGGCAATCCAATGGATTGCCTTTTTGTATATCTTCACTTTAACAGCACAGTCGCTTACTGGACTGCACGAACAATCGTATTTATTTATCTTTAAAATAATTTAAAAGGTGTGACTATAACATGAATACTACTTTAGTAATAATAATTATTATTTTAGCTTTAGAGCTTCTGCCAATTGATACTTGGCTTATTAAATATAATATGGTGATTGCTAAACCTATATTTTTTAGTTTAGCGTTGATTGCCGTGTTTGTTCTCTCTCTATTAGGCTTTTCAAAAGCTTTTCATTGGTATGATTATCTAATAGCGGTTATTGCATGTATTTATGAGTGGATAATATTCTTTAGAAATGCCAAAAAATCAGCAAAAGCAAACTAATTAGCTCTGCCAAAGATGATAGATTTCAATTTTATCTTGTTTAGATAAATTAAACATAAAAATACCCCCAAATTTGAAGTGCAACTAAAAAGTTAGACATTTTAATATTACGCAAGACTCAATGCACGATTTCGATATTTGATCGGGGTCGTGTATTTTAGTTTGTTTGATCTTCTAATATGATTGAACCAGTAAACGTAA
>NZ_REHO01000016.1:0-8850 GCF_003692935.1 Lactobacillus sp. ESL0260 | reverse complement strand
TGCAGCAAAAAAATGTTTGTGAATTTGAAGCCGTATAGCAAAAGGGAAGACTGATTTAACAGCCTTCCCTTTTTTCGTTACCTGGTAATTTCACAATTAGACCAATTGCTTCATACCAGCTTATTTGTTACTTTTAATCTTTAACTTTAAATTGCTCCGTATGCTTCGTAAATTAATAAGAAAATCACTTTGATAGCAGCAGTAAATTAAAAACTTGTTTACTTGTCTTACAGGCTACCAATTAGAAGAACAGGAATATTAGCAAAAACTTCATTATCAATCCATTGCTTCAATTGAGTAATTGATTCTTGAGCCAATTTTTTATCTGAACCCTTTAATTTATTAGCCAATTTTTCGGCAGTGACTAGCTTTTTTGCTATTTTCTCTTTAGAAGTATTAGTGATCATTTCTACTTCGGTTTTTATTAATGGTTTAAGAGATTTTTTATGACCATTTACATTGTATGTCCCGGTTAAAAAATTAGTCCAAAACTTATATTTGCCATTTTGCGACACAATATGAACTAAAGAACCATTTTCTACTGATATAGCGCGATCTATTTTGAATAACATGTTTTTAGCGAAAACTTTTTTAGCATGCTTCAAACTATATTTTTTAAGTAAGCCATTTTTTCTTTGATACAATCCGCCATCAGTAGTAGCTATATTTTTAGCTAACTTGAAAACATAGCCAGCTTTAGTCAGTTTGTTAGACCATGTTTTATCAGACACACCCTGATTATTGACTACAGTATTTGTATCGCTTACGTCAGCTGCTTTAACAGGCACATAATTACTGCTTGTTGCACTAAATATCAAGCTTGCACCAAAAACAGCTGCAAATGCTGCTATACTAAGTGATCTTTTCATTTTTACCCAACCTACTTTGATTTAATACCAGCCATGAGCTTGCCAAAATGCTTTAGCTTTTACCCAACTTCCACTATAACGTTTGTGAATATATATCGTAGCAGCTTTTTCTTGATTAGCTATACTATAGTCGCCATTAAGATATGCTTTATCTAACTGAAAGCGACCGTAATGCGTACCGTTAGAAACATAATAATTGTATCCTGATTCTCTCTTTGCAATCCAAAGTTTAGCTGAACGTTCTGCACTACTTAAACTATCATAATATTTTTTCTTAATACTTGCTGGTACACCATCATAAGGTCCGAACGCCTGAGGTCCTACTACGTTTTCTACAGAGCCAACATTTTGTGGCAAATAAATAGGCGTACCATTAGGTAAGGCTTTATCGGGATCGATATTATCATTTAAAGCTTCAACTACAGACAAATCTAAATTATTATTAATTGCAATTTGTCTTAATGAATCGTTATCATAGTTTGCTACAGGATTTATATCATATTTAGAAACAGGACTTTCTACACTATCACTTGTTGCCTCAGCTTTGACACTTGTTACCGCTAATGGAGTTGCAACTGTCGCAAAGGTTGCAGCAGCAACACCTAATCCAACAACATACTTAAATTTCATAATTAATTCTCCTATAAACGTATATTAAAATATTATAATGATATAATGCCTTAATAAATTAATATTTTAATATCGAGATTATATATCTTTAATTAATTTTATTCAATTATTTATACCTATAAAAATAGCCTAAGATAAAATCTTAGGCCTCACTTTTGTACTACTTAAGTAGTTCGTTAAGAATATCTTTGACGATATTCAACACATCTCGAATTGCGGTAATTACAAGATACAAAAGAATTAGAATTAGAACATCAGACACGTCTTTTCACCTCCTTTATGAGAAGCCAGTCAACTTCTCAAGATAGTGCACTAAACGCGCAGGATTATTTTACCAAATTTTTATTTTCATGATATAATTTTTATAGAATTAGATAACGTCAGACATGTTTAACTAAACGTGTAAGCAGGTTCAGTCACTTGCAAGACGTCTAAGGCGGTCCACAAGGATCGCTTTTTTTATATATTTATTTTTTATTCTCTTCTAACTTACCAACAACAGCTTGCCTAATTTAGCCCCTATTAGCCCCTGTGAGCCGTTTTTTCGCCCCCGGGTATACTTACACCTGATTTTCCACCAAATGGACGACTTCCTAGCAAAAATGACTGTCCCAATTTTTTAAAAGTAAACAAAATCATTCCTCAACTATTTTGCCTACTTTTATTTTTTACCCCCCCGCTCTCCATTACATCTAAAGTGAACCTGGCATTCAGCGGAGCTAAAATACGGTTTTTGATACGATCTTTGCCTTTAGAAGAATGCTGCTCTACCAGGATTTGTAACAATCCCAATGTGGGACTGTCAGCTCCCTTTCACAAACCCAGATGAGGCTTTTGGCTCTACACCAATATTCACAACAGTCCCACGGTGGGATATTTCGCAAAAAAAGTGCTAGCAGGCAGCTGCTGTTAGAAAACGCTTGGCACCGCCAAGCTATCACCTTACGTTAAGTAAGTGATAGCAGTTCTCCTTATGCTCTTTCCTAAAAATTTGTGAAATTCCAAGATATAGGTAACAAAACAACTTTATCTAATCCGATAAATGACAACGAACGACCAATATAAATCAACATCAAGAACCAGGTTAATCTCCTACAAGCAAAACTAAAACACTACTCGACACCCTAACCTGCAAATAAACCATGAAAGACTGCTGAACCAAAATCTACTACGCCAGCTGCTCCACCTAAACCTAAAACAAGATCAAATAATTAACCTAAACTGCCAATTACTGTTCCCTGCAGTGGGCACACTGGCCCCATAAGGTAACTAACATAACCGCAAAGCGGTTAGTTAGGTAATTTCCCCTTGCGATAAGGAGAAGAAACTATCTAACTAACCGCTTTGTCGATTGTTGGTTACTAATCTGGTCACAAAGAACCAGCATACATTTAAGCTAAAAAACGCCCTGCACAGTAGCCGAGCCGTTGTTTTTTGTCGCTCCAAAATATGATCTGAAGGTCTGGGCAACGCCATATGCTAACCCCAGCCAATAGTACCTCGTACTATGTTCTGTCCTTGCTACTGCCGTATGTTCCACTGCTGCCTGCTCGCCTTACGCATGAGTAATTCTGACCAGACAGTAGTCGTCTGTACCGCCCTGACCTGGTTCGCTTAACTGCTGGTCGTCACCGCCACTTGCCCCACTGCATTCGTTACGTGCTTTCGGAAATAGATTTATTACTTGAAATGGCTCTATTAAACCTGTCCCTTTTTTCAACTTTGTCCTGTTGGTTCGCTTGATAACGGAAAAGACCTCCGGGCTAATCTTTTAACTCGAAGGTCTTTTTAACTTCATCTCTTGAATTTTTAAGTATTTTTGTTATACTTAATTTAATTGATGAAGCTAATCTGTTACCCTGCAAAAGTTTGAGATTAGCTTTTTTCATGCCTTGATTGTCCTTATTGGCAATCAAGGCATTTTATTTGCTTGTTAAAGTAATCATACCATAGAAATATCAAATTCTACTAATTTTTTTAAAATTAATAGTCTTTTAGACTGAGAGTAGTATTCTATCAAGCTTAAAAGCTTTCTAGATTAACAACAAATTGCTGCCAGCGTGTTTTAATGGCTAATTATCATTAATCTAATAAATTATATAATTCAACTACCTGCTCATTAAGTTCTTGTATGATTTACGCAATTTGCTAAATCTGCTTTGTAGGCATTCAACTACGTCTTGTTTTAGTTTGATTATAAGCATTTTGTACCAATCCAGCAGCCACATTCTTGGTTAATGGTACTTTTAACTTTTTTGCTTGGATCATTAATGTATCAGTAGCTGTCTGTTTTTTATCTGCACCAGATTTCTCACTTTTAATAGCTTCCTCGTTAACTAAAACTTGAGCAAGCTTATACCATACATCTAACTTATCTGCTAAAGATTTATTACGTTCTTTAATATATGGATAAATACCAACAAGAATAAACGCAATTATTACAGCTAGCGTGCTTAACAATTGTAAAATAGACGTTAATTTATCCATCAATATCACTTCTCTCCTTGACAGTAGTAAATTGTGCTGCCTTTAATTTACGAATTTTTTCTTTTAAATGATCAATTTCATTTTCATCATTAAGAAACTTTGTACGATAGTATTTTACTTCGTTATATAATCGTCGCCGTTCTTTATCATTTGCAGTATTTCTTGTTTTTACATGCCACTGATAAAAATTGATTAGCATTGAAACGAGTCCACAAAAGGCAGTTGAGGTTAGCAAAATTATCAGTTTTTTATACATTATGCATATTCCTCCTTGCTATTTTGGTTTGTATAAAAGAAAGAGTCTCAACAGTAAGTGAGCTGTTTGAGACTTTTAAATATTTTATGATCTATTTATAAAACTTATTACTACTCTGGGTCATTCCAAGTAATTTCATAAATTCTACTGTGCAAAGTCTTTAATGTAGTTGCGTCATGATATGAGACCGTTAAATATGCATCATTTTTATTAATTACTTGAATACTTTCAAACTCAGTAACAAATTTACTCCGATCTAAGACTGAACCATTATTGTGATCATTATTATTAGCATTCAAATTAATTCTATGCCAGTTCTCTGTGCTATTCCAATCCACTAATCCATTCGGCAGTTTTTGATAACCATAAGGTATTTTATAAATATAACGATCTTGAGCTACCCCTTGACCTACATCATCTGTTTTAGGTGCAGCTTCACTTGAAATATAGATATTTTTTTTATCGTCTATATCAAAGCCCTGAATTGATCCAACAGCAGATGTAAAATTCTCAATTTTAAATGCATAAGAACAACGAAATTGATCAAGCGGATAATTTGTAGGACCACCATTGAGAGCTTTATTAATTTCATTCACTGAGTAGAAACCAAAATGAGCCGTTCCACTTGTATCAATAGTAACAATCAACATATCTAGATAATTTGGAGAAACCGCAGCTTCGGATCTAAGCAAATTAACTCCTGGATAAACTACATTATCATCATAGCCTGCTCCTGCTCTATTAAGAGCTGACAACCTAGGCATCTGTGTATTTTTCGTATATTTTTTATTTTGAAATTTTACCCTTGCTATTTGAGTAGCCCAGTAATATTTAGAGCTTGAAAGTTTTTTAGGTTTTGTACCAATAAACCACTCACCATTGCCGTTAGGTCCAGCATATTCCCAAGTTTGTGTATGAGAACCTGCTGTACCACTCTTTTTAGCACCCTTTAAAAATAACCGAAAATGCTTTTCGCCTTTTGTAAATTGTGCATTAAATCCATCTTTTCTTGCTCTATAAACTACAGTATCTGTACCTTTGGCCAATTGCTGCAACGCATATATATATTTAGTTGCTACATTACCTTTTTGAACAACTACCTGATGGAGACCATTCAATTCATATTTCAAACTTGGCGTTACACTAGATACTTTTCTCATATCGAAACTCCTTTACTAATTGAAAAAATAATTATCTATCCAAATCTTTAATCTCGAGATCATAATTAAAATAGCACGTAAGGAGGAATTAAGCCGACTAATGTCGGCTTAATTCTTTGTTGGAGGAATTGTGCAAGTTTTAAGCAAAAAAAAAACAATGAGGATTCATTGCTTTTTATATTTAACTTTATTCTTTTATATTTTTTCTATGTTGGCTGGCGTGACATCAGCTGCTGTATTTATTGGCTTTAAATGATTGCCAAAAGTATATTTAGCAGTCGAAGCTTTCACAAAATTACAGTTTGACATCGATGAAGGTGAATCTAAAACTTCATAAAATAGTTCTGCTTTTTTATCTGCTGGAACCCATATATATCTTAATCCTGTAACCGAAACCGTATCACCTGAACTAAACCATGAATCGTCCGCAAATTCTCCTTTTATATTATAAAGATATGCGTCATTCACAAATCTTACATGCATGATATTAGTATACGGTATTAGTTGCTGACGAGGCTGCGTTTTAAGGTCGTCTCTTAAAACAAACAATTTTTTATTGTTTTTTATGCGGAATACTTCTAGAACTCCATTATCAAGCATATCAATTTTAGTCGTCCCTGCTAGTTCTTCTCTATTACTGCGACGATCAACCACTAGTTTCGTACCCTTTTTGACATATTTATTGGTAAATTCACCTTTATTATTAACAAGATTTGCTTTTGTAAAATCTTTATCAGAAGAAAATGGCGATGATGCTATTGTAACAGTAGCATAATTAGTAAATAACTTATTTCCATTGATACTATCAACATTTATAGCTTTAATATAACCGCCATGACCGATGTTGTAGTATTGTTTACCTTTAATTGTTTTATATGGTAGATAATACCAGTTCATATCTTTGTCATTAAAGGAATAACGCTTGGTATCTGGATCAGATAGGGCTTTAATTTTGCCAACATATCTTACTAAAGCACCCTTTTTTAGCAGCCCATTCGTTTTAAGATAAGAATACTTTTTCTTACCCTTTTTGTTATAAACACGAGTCTTATGATTCAAGGTTAGCTTGCCTTGCTCAGAATTTACATTTGACGTAGTAGTTTGAGCTTGATCAATATTAGTTGTAGTAACTGCTAATGATGTTGTTGTCAATATTCCAGCTAATAAGCTAATAAACAATTTTTTGTTAATTTTCATTGTAATTACTCCTTTATCCTTAAATTCTAATAGCTATCTGGTTAATTGTCTATTAAGGCTACCTTTACTGGACCAGGCAACCTAATATAAATATTAGTCGAAGTAGTGCTAAGCCAAATGGCTATCAGTTTTAAAAGATTTATAAAAAACTTCGTGAAAAATAAAGTGCGATCCTCGCATGCAAAAGAGACATACTAGACGTCTAGGCAATCCATTTGGATTGCCTTTTTGTATATCTACACTTTTGAAATCTACGTGTGCTTCTATGTTTTAATAAAACCCTCTTTACTCTTTTGAGGACTTCGTCCTGTTATTGATATATAATAATATATAGAAATATATAGTAATATATAGCAATATAAGAGAAATATATATGAAAGATATAAGAGAAATAATTGATATAATAGTACCTACAGCATCTAATAAAGAAGTAGCAAGATATAGAACAAGGATTAATTCGTATATAAAAAAATATAAGATAATATATAAAAAAGAAAATAGAAAAATGGTTCTTGATGAATCAGAAGCGAAGAAAGTCATTGCTCATTTTAAAAATGGTGAAGTAGGTTCTGCTAGATCAATTAGTAAAACTGATTACGTCAGACATTTGGAAGAAAAAGTAGCGAAACAACAAGAAGAAATTGATCAGCTTAATAATCGATATTTAAGTAAAATCGAGGAGCAGAATAAAGAGTTAAGAGAAGCTAATAGGGCTTTAGGAAAAAAGTTTGATCGGTTAATGCAGCTTATGAACCAACAACAACAGTTACATGGCAGAGACCAAAAGATAAAAGAGCAGGGCTCTTTAGAACGTAAGGAAAGAAACATTGATAATGAACTAAAAGAGCCAGTTCGAAAAAATGAACACTGGTGGCAAAAGATTTTTAAATAATTGGGCATAAGACCTTGAGGCATCTTAAGATCACTTCTAACTGACTTATAATCATTCGCTAACAATAGGGAACTTAATGTTTAAAAGTAACGTATTCAAAGTTATTTTGACAATAATTTCACCTACTATAATATTAATTTTCACTGTATTTTTTAAATAAGTAATCAATATTTCAAATGACTCGTAAGAGTCATTTTTTATTTTATCTTCTAGTTATTAATCTTTGAAAAACTTGATAATTTCATATTATAAAGCACAAATTAACTGGATATTTAACGAACTATATGTTTATATATACATGATTATTTTTTAATATTATTTGTTGACAAATTTTTATGCTGAACTATGGTTTTAATATCAATGTCGACATTGATCTAAAATATTATGAAAGGCGTACTATTATGAAAAGTACCATTAAAAAATTGGGAATTTCTCTTGGGGCAGCAAGTTTTATAGGAACGACTATGGCAACAACTGTAGTAAATACATTTGCTGCTACGGACAACTCCGTAAGTAATTCCAATGAAAATCAAAACAACAGTTCATATGGGGCATTGTACGGTTCATTAACTAAAGATCAACAAGATGAGTTTGATCAAATTGTTAATGGTGCTGGACTTAATGAGGAGCAGCAGAATACTCTCTTACAAGACAAAATTACTGAACAAAACAATAACCTGACACGTGGCTTAAAGTTAGAAACAATTAAGAAAATTGCCAAATACGTTGCTAAAATTACTGGTAACAGTTTAAAAACTAAGCCACTAAAAGCTTTTGTAAACTTTCTAACTGATTATGAAGGTAAAGCTGAAGATGGTATACGATATGCGCTAATTCATTATCTTCACCTTAACAGCACAGTCGCTTACTGGACGGCACGAACAGTCGTATTTATCTATCTTTAAATAATCTAAAAGGTGTGACTATAACATGAATACTACTTTAATAATAATCATTATCTTGGCTCTAGAGCTTCTGCCAATCGATACTTGGCTTGCCAGATACAATATGACGCTTGCTATGCCTATCCTTTTTACTTTAGCGTTGATTGCTGTGTTTCTCCTCTCTTTAGTGGGCTTTTCAAAAGCTTTTCATTGGTATGATTATCTAATAGCAGTTATTACATGTGTTTATGAATGGATGATATTCTTCAAAAATAACAAAAAATAAGCAAACCAAAACTCAAATACGCAAATTAATTACAAATTAAGCAGATTAAATACCTAATCAAAAAAATAATTCCATATATACCAAAGCAACTTAACATAATGTACATTAAGCGAAGTTGCTACGAAACCTAGTGCTACAAGGTTTCAAACTGCAGCAAAAAAATGTTTGTGAATTTGAAGCCGTATAGCA
>NZ_REHO01000015.1:0-6147 GCF_003692935.1 Lactobacillus sp. ESL0260 | reverse complement strand
TGCAGCAAAAAAATGTTTGTGAATTTGAAGCCGTATAGCAAAAGGGAAGACTGATTTAACAGCCTTCCCTTTTTTCGTTACCTGGTAATTTCACAATTAGACCAATTGCTTCATACCAGCTTATTTGCTACTTTTCATTAAAAAAATACCGATCAATCATTTTGCACAGTACGTGCGCAATTACTGGTAAAACTACCATAGTGATTGCCAAACTGGCATTTGTTGTTAGCATAGCTCTTGCCACCTTCCGAAACTTGACTCAGAGTAGCTAATCCTTTTTGGCTTTGCTGCAAACTTTTTACTTAAAACCAAAATCGGCTATAATGTAAATAGATGTTAGCAAAACTCTATCGTTAAGAATATGGGACTAGCTATCTCATATCCATTATTAGGTGTTAAACGGATCAGGTTTAACGCCTTTTTTAATGCTAAGGGAAAATTTCCCCTGCTATATATTAATATAGCACGAGCATTTAAAATGCGACCAAACAGAAAAAAGCATGAAACTCTCTAACATTCATGCTTTTTTAATTCGCCTGATTTAGCCCCTATTAGCCCCTGTGAGCCGTTTTTTCGCCCTCGGGTATACTTACACCTGATTTTCTATCAAATGGATGACTTCCTGGCGATAAGCTGTGTGATTTACCTGCTAAATTCACTTCTCTTTTTGCTCAAAAATGACTGCCCCCAATTTTTTAAAAGTAGACAAAATCATTCCTCAACTATTTCACCTACTTTTATTTTTTACCCCCCCGCTCTCCATTACATTCAAAGCGAGCCTGGTATTCAATAAAACCAAAATACGGTTTTTGATACGATCTTTACCCTTAGGAGAATGTTGCTCTATCAAGGTTTATGACAATCCCATTTTGGGACTATCAGATCCCTTTCACAAACCCAGATGGAGTTTTTAGCTCTACACCAGTATTCACAACACACCCACAATGGGATATTTCGCAAAAAAAGTGCTAGCAGGCAGCCGCTGTTAGAAAACGCTTGGCACCGCCAAGCTATCACCTTACGTTAAGTAAGTGATAGCAGTTTCCCTTATGCTCTTTCCTAAAAGTTTGTGAAGTTCCAACATACAAATAAAAAAACAACTTTTTCCAAGCAAATAAACGGCCACAAAAAACCAGGTCAGTCTCTCACAAGCAAAACTAAAACACTACTCAACACCCTAACCTTCAACTAAACCATGAAAGACTGCTGAGCCAAAATCTACTACACCAGTTGCTCTACCTAAACCTAAAACAAAGTCAGCTGAATAAACTAAACTGCCAAATACTGCTCCTGGCAGTGGGCACACTGGCCCCATAAGGTAACTAACATAACCGCAAAGCGGTTAGTTAGGTAATTTCCCCTTGCAATAAGGAGAAGAAACTATCTAACTAACCGCTTTGTCGATCGTTGGTTACTAATCTGGTCACAAAGGACCAGCATACATTTAAGCTAAAAAACGCCCTGCACAGTAGCCGAGCCGTTGTTTTTTGTCGCTCCAAAATATGATCTGAAGGTCTGGGCAACGCCATATGCTAACCCCAGCCAATAGTACCTCGTACTATGTTCTGTCCTTGCTACTGCCGTATGTTCCACTGCTGCCTGCTCGCCTTACGCATGAGTAATTCTGACCAGACAGTAGTCGTCTGTACCGCCCTGACCTGGTTCGCTTAACTGCTGGTCGTCACCGCCACTTGCCCCACTGCATTCGTTACGTGCTTTCGGAAATAGATTTATTACTTGAGATGGCTCTATTAAACCTGTCCCTTTTTTCAACTTTGTCCTGTTGGTTCGCTTGATAACGGAAAAGACCTCCGGGCTAATCTTTTAACTCGCAGGTCTTTTTAACTTCATCTCTTGAATTTTTAAGTATTTTTGTTATACTTAATTCAGTTGATGAAGCTAATCTTTAGACCGTGTCAAAGTGCTAGAAGATTAGTTTTTTTCATGCCCTGATACTTTGTTATTTACTAGGTATCAGGGTATTTTTATTTGCGTTAATAGATTAATATTAACATAAATTCATTGAATTCTTTCAAAAAATTTTAAATTAATAAATTTAAATGTTGAAAATTATTTTTATTGCCACCAATGTTTTTTAACCACTGGTTGCTCTAATAATCTTTTATTCTGTTCGTTAGTGGTCAAATTTAATTGCTGTTGCTGATCTAATAGCTTATGTAGTTCACTTATTTGTTGGTTAGATTTTTCAGCTAATTGTGCTATTTGCTTATCTTTACTTTGTCTTAAATTTTCTTTTTCAATAACAAGTTTTTGTATCTGTTGCTCTTTAATATTTATTTTTTCCGTTAATTGTTTAATTTGATTTTCAAGCTCATCTGTTCGACTGTTTAGGCTAGACAAAATAGTGTTAATCATTTTACTATCTATATGTTTAGCACTATTTGTATTATGCTTGACAGAAATTTCTGCGTAGTATTGTTTAATATTTTTAACTGCTTGATCATCGAAAATATACTGTCCTAAAGCACTCTTTTTAGGTTTTTTATTATCGTCTAGTTTTGCTATTATTTGGTATAGCCTTGCTCTACTTAAGCCTAACTCATTAACTAGCTCTTTGGCTGTAATATTACTCATGTGTTTGCTATCTCCTATTTACATTAATGTCTAGTATTTGTTAACCATTTGGCATTATATTAGCATTAAATAAATCGGAAAAAGTAAAAAAATGCAATTATTATCAGTATCATATCCACACATGAATTAAGCAAAAAAAGGAGTACACCACTTAATACTAATCCGTAAAAAATCATGGTGGTCAAAACTATCTTGAAAGTGTTATACTCTATTTAGCATATAACAAATAAAACATTGCCGTGCGTGGCAATGTTTTTAATACTATTGGTTATCACACGATAATTTACTTTCGTGTGTTTTTTTGTAGTAAATTAGTTCTTTTCCAAATAAAATTATATTTAAAAAAACCATGGTGGGCCAATTCTAAATGGATTTTTAGTCATCTTTTTAGTCATATTGATTTCTCCTTTCTAACGTTTTTTAATTATATTATTTTATAAAGTGTTGATTTTAAATTTTATCAGCACTCTAATCTGTAATTACCTGATGTCTGATTTTTCGTCGTTTCTTACAATAAATTAGTTCTTTTCCAAATAAAGTTAAATTTAAAAAAACCATGGTGGGCCAATTCTAAGTGGATTTTTAGTCATCTTTTTAGTCATATTGATTTCTCCTTTCTAACGTTTTTAATTATATTATTTTATAAAGTGTTGATTTTAAATTTTATCAGCACTCCATCTGTAATTACCTGATGTTTGATTTTTCGTCGTTTTTTTTCATCCTTGTTACTTAGCTGTGAATGATAACGACCCAACCAAAAGTTGATGTATTCATGTTTTTATCTCCT
Source organism: Lactobacillus sp. ESL0260 (assembly GCF_003692935.1). Taxonomy (NCBI): domain Bacteria; kingdom Bacillati; phylum Bacillota; class Bacilli; order Lactobacillales; family Lactobacillaceae; genus Lactobacillus; species Lactobacillus sp. ESL0260. The sequence continues at coordinate 2,765 of NZ_REHO01000015.1, read as the reverse complement.
TTCTTCATTTTATTTCTAATTACTTGTTACTTAGCTGTGAATGATAACGACCCAACCAAAGGTTGATGTATTCATATTTTTATCTCCTTTCTTTATTTTATTTCCAATTACTTATTACTTAGCTGTGAATGATAACAACCCAACCAAAAGTTGATGTATTCATATTTTTATCTCCTTTCTTCATTTTATTTCCAATTACTTGTTACCTAGATGTGAATGATAACGATTCAGTCAAAAGTTGATGTACTTCATCTCCTTCTGTTTTAAACTTTGTAGCTTAAGTATATTTTCGATTTAACAGAAAATAATAAAAAAGTCGTATTTGAATTTTAAATATCAAATACGACTTTTTTTAATTTTTCCCATATTTATCTAGAATACCTTTCATGTCTTTGCTGTACTCCGGCATGCCTAACGAACTAATATGATCAATTGCCATTCGAGCTTTATTTAAATACTCATCCTTTCTTTCATAGTGATAATTCACTATATTTTTAAGTATAAAAATGCAGTTTTTATAAAAAAACAAGTTCGGTTTAGTACTAATTTGATCAGCTGCCTGAATAAAGAATTTTGTTTCTTTATATCTACCTTTCTCAATACACATAAATAACACGTTTATCTCTATTCCTAATATTGTTTCTTGAACATTCGAACTCCCAGAATGGCAAAATTGCGTGATCACTCGCCGACTTATTAACAAGTTGCTATCGAGATCATAAAATGGCATCAAGTTACAATACAAATCTAATTTATTTTCGTCAAAATTAGAAATATTAAAAATCTTTTCTTTCAACTTACTTCGTTCTTTTTCATCAAGATCTTCTACGTGATTACCAACTAAAGCTATAAGTGCATCTATAAATAGCAACTGATCTTCTTTATCAGCTATTTCGCTATTTGCAATGACATTTTTAATATCCTTAAGCTGATCCTTATCATTATGATAAAACGCTTCATTAATTGCCTCGCCAATATCTCTGTTTTCGTCATATTTTACCTTATCTTCTTGACTAAGCTTGCCAAAAAATTCCCACAATTTAATGTTATTAGCACGCAGTAATGCAATCAAATCCTCAGCTGTAATTCTATGCTGATCTTTTTCAACTTTTGAATAATATGATGTACTAATCGTATCACCAGCCCATTCTTTTTGAGTTTTCAAACTCTCAATTCGATATTGCTTTAGCAATTGTCCTATTGTCATTAGTGACCCTCCTTAATTTCTTTCGAATTTGGCGTTTAACATTCAAATACGACATTTTTGATATTCCTTATTATAACCACGTTATAACTTAATATATAAAATATTTAATTTAGGAGTTATAAAATTATGGACATTTTTATAAAGAACAAGGATTATAGAAAATTTACAATCGCCAGTTTTTTATCTGGTGCAGGCAATATTTTGTTTTACTTAGCACTTATTACTTATGCAAGTAAATTAAGAAATTACGCCTTGGCTATTTCATTGATTTCAATTTCAGAATCAGTACCTCAAATTTTTCAAGTTTTTAGTGGATATTTAGCTGATCGTACAAAAAACAAATTCAAGCTAATGGTTTGGTTAGCTGCTATACGCTTTGGACTCTATCTAATCGTCGGATTACTTTTCGCTAGTGGATTTGCTGGCTGGAACCTAGTTTTAACTGTTATTGGCATTAACTTAGTATCGGATATTGCTGGCTCATACTCTGGTGGCCTTCAAACGCCTCTAATTGTTAACATTGTCGGAAATGATGAAGTTGCTGAAGCTGAAGGATTTGTTAGTGGGATCAACGGTATTATCAATATGATTGCACAATTCATTGGTTCTGGTTTATTACTTTTCATGTCTTATTCCAGCTTAGCAATCTTCAATGCCTTAACATTTCTAGCGGCAGGTGCCCTTTTTGCCAGCGTCGGCCGTAATTATTACAAGACTCGTCCCCAAGAAGCAACTACTTCAGTTAATGAAAAAGGATTCTTTAAAACAATTGCTTTGTCATTCAAACAAGTAAAAAAAGCAAAGGGATTGTTATCAGTCGTTCTAGTAATTGCTTTATTAAATGGAGTTTTAGGATCAATTGAACCTTTAATTTCAATCGTAATCGCTGGTAATAAGTCCTCTATGGTCATTGGAACATACAGTTTTACGATTGCCCTAATAGGAGCTGTAATGACTGCTGGTATGGCACTTGGTAGCATTGTAGGCACAAAATTATTCAAGAACATGTCATTATTCACTATTGCAATTATTTCAACAGCTTTAAGTATCGCAGTTATTGGTACAATGCTCATTAAAAATATTTTCATTTGTCTGCCTATCATGGCAAGCCTTGCAATATTTATTGGTACGGCTAGTCCTAAATTAACACAGTGGCTTGTTGAAGCAGTCGACCAAAACATTTTGTCATCAACTATGGGAATGCTTAACACAATTTTAATAGTGACTGCGCCAGTTATGACAACTATTTTTACTACAATTACTGCTTCTTTCGGCATTACTATCGCATTAACACTATTATGTATAACTTGTTTAATTATTTTAGCAACAATAGTCGGGGTAGCCTATTCTACTAATAAAAATGCAGCCATTAATGAAGCATAACTATAAACAAATTTATTACATTTATCTGTCCTTAATTTATACCAAAGCAAAATAATTCCATATATACCAAAGCAACTTAACATAATGTACATTAAGCGAAGTTGCTACGAAACCTAGTGCTACAAGGTTTCAAACTGCAGCAAAAAAATGTTTGTGAATTTGAAGCCGTATAGCA
>NZ_REHO01000014.1:0-1496 GCF_003692935.1 Lactobacillus sp. ESL0260 | reverse complement strand
TGAAGTGCAACTAAAAAGTTAGACATTTTAATATTACGCAAGACTCAATGCACGATTTCGATATTTGATCGGGGTCGTGTATTTTAGTTTGTTTGATCTTCTAATATGATTGAACCAGTAAACGTAATCATGCAGTACTTCCCGCATTTCTGCTAGTGAACTGATCTTAATGCGGTTGAGCTTCTCCCGTTTCATTAGGTTGAAGATGGTTTCTCCCGGTGCATTATCGTGGCAATTACCCTTGCGCGACATGCTTTGCTTAATCTTCATCTGTCTTAGTTTGGTCTGATAGCCGCTGTGGCGGTATTGAAAACCCTGATCTGAATGCAAAATAGGCTGGGCTGTTTTAGGCAGCTTGTGCTTAAGCTCTGCCAGCATATCATAAACCAGCTTCATGTTAGGCGAATAGCTGACTTGACAAGCCAGTATTTCCAGTGAGGCCTCATCAATGACCGGTGAAATATAAACCTTTTTGCCTGTGGTCAGCTTGTATTCGGTAATATCCGTGTGTAAGACGTGGTAGGGTCTGGTTTCATTAAACCGCTGCTTTAAAATGTTTTCCTTGATTACGCCTGCAGGGCCCGCATAAGAACTGTAGCGTGCAGTGCGCCTACTGTAGACTCTGGTCTTTAGTCCCAGCTGCCGCATCAGCTTGCGCACGGTATTGGGCGCATAGCTAAAGCCTTGATCTAAGAGTGCACCATGCATACGTCGATAACCGTAAGTCTCATCACTTTCTTGGTAGAAGATAGACTTGATTACGCCTTTAACAGCAGCGTATTTATCTAATCGGTTCAATCGGTGACTGCGGTTGTCGTAATAAGTTTTGCGGTTAAGGTGCAGCTTGGCAAGCAAAAGCTTTAACGGCACCTCAGGTCGCTCAGCCCGAATCTCCACGACTATTCTGGTTTTTTGCCGGTTGGTGAGCGTGGATATCGGGCAGCCACTTTTTTTAGGATTAAGTTATCCAATTCTAAGTCGGCTTTTTGTGCCTCTAGCTCAGCAACCTGACGACGCAATTGTTCTACTTCGGTTAGCTTCTTAGTGGGTTTAAGCTTCTTCTGACGCTTCTTTTTAGTCATGGTTGGTGGTCTCCCCTTGGATTTTGGGAGCAGCCCAGAGTAGCCTGCAGCCTGATAAGCCGCCAGCCATTGTCTTACTACTGACCGCGAAAGATTAAAAACTGCAGCTACCTGGAGTACTCCCATGTGATGTTCATGATAGAAGCGTACCACATTTAGCTTGAATTCAGGCAAATAAGTTTGTCGGGTGTGAGTAACCTTTAAAGCGGCTAAGCCATGTTTACGGGCACGTTCTGCCCAGGCCCTAATCTCGGTATGATCAATGCCGTATTCGCGTTCTAGTTTAGCTAAAGAGGTTTGGTGGGATAAGTATTTACTGCAAATTTCCATTTTCAAAGTAGTTGAATATTTAGTCATGAAAAAAGTGCTCCTAATAGTCAGATTAATGTCTAACTATTATGGAGCACTTCAATT